>NZ_JBBOCJ010000002.1 GCF_038002345.1 Paenibacillus sp. FSL M7-0420
GTTACTCTTATTGACAAACTTCGTCGCTTTGCTAGACTTGTTTTATCAATAATTTTGGGCGGAGTGGTGATATTTTATGTTGGCTTCTATCTCTTTCAATCAATCTCACAAAAGTAACATGGCACACAATAACCGAGAAAATATTTATGGGAATCCTGGCATTGATCCGTCCAGGCTAGATGAAAATATTTATTTTGTTCAGAAGGATATTCGAGAAGTGTATGAGGATACCTTTGGTGAAGCGGTGGAAGCCTACAATGCAAAGCAGAGTAGGAAAGACCGCAAGATTGAGGACTATTACGAGAAGATTCGCAATGACAGTAAAACGCATGAACAAAGGGAATTGATTGTTGCCATTGGAGAAGGAAAAGACGGTGAGGAATACCGCGGTTTAAAAAAGGCTGCATTGGTGCAGTATGCAGAGGAATTTCAAGAAAGAAATCCGAATCTAGCAGTCTATAACATGGTGTTGCATGATGATGAAGCGAATCCCCATTTGCATATTAATTACGTTCCGAACTTTGAAAGCAAAAGGGGTCTGACAAGGCGTGTCGGCATGGATAAAGCCTTACAACAACAAGGCATTGAAGGAAAAGGGACAGAACTCATTAAGCATTGGCGTGAGCGAGAGACCGCACGCATTGAGGAGCTGGCGAAGGCTCATATTCCCGATTTTGAAAGAGCCAATGTCGGTTCCCACAAGTACATGAAAGTTCCTCAATTCAAAGAAGCCAAAGAAGCTTTGAAGCAAATCGAAGCAGAGGGGCTTAAAAAGCGCCAGGAGATTGTAAAAGCGATTAACCATATAGATGACCTTCAATCTTCTAAAAAGGCCTTAGAAACCGAATATGAAGCTCAGAGGGCTATTGTGAGAGAGTTTAAAGAGCGTGGAAAGACGTTGACCCAATCGACTAAACAACTAGCAGAGATGCCTCAATATAAGGCTCCCAAAGTTGAGCCGATCTATGAGCCAGAAGCTAATACGGACATGCTCGGAAGGTATGTCAAAATCAAGAAAGCCGATTACGATAAAATGTTGGTCAGTCAAAAAGAATCATTGGAAAAACACAAGAGTTTGGCTAAAAACTTTGATATTGTGGCGGAACACTTGAAAAAGGCCAACGTCAATAATTATTACCTTTCTGCAGAACTGGAGAGAGCCAAAAAAGCTATTCCTGTTCAAACAGAGGATTTTGTTCCAAGAGCCGAACATGAGAAGGTGAAAAAGGCGTTAGAATCGTCTGAACGCCGACATGAGGAAAAGGATATGGTCATTGAACAGCAGCAAGAACAAATTAAGGATTTAACGCAGCGCATAAAACAGTTTAAATCCATGTGCGTGGATTTTATTAAAGAGAACGTTCCGAAAGCCTTTGATTTGATGAATTCCCTTGCTCAAAAATTCAATTTGGTTAAGGATGTCAATGAGTCGATGAAGCAGGATAAAGAGCGTGAACAGAGGGAGAAGAAAATGCAAAGGCGCAGTCGTGATGATTGGGAAATGGAGCGATAATGCAGGGAATCTATTAATTTGCTATAATTTACTAGAAACGAGAAAAACCGCCCATGCTTTGGACGGCAGGCGGTTGTCTCGTATTACAAAGGACAAGGGAATTAGTCCCTTTATATTTAATTTAGATATATATATTATATCATAATCGGACTAATTCCTTCCACCAAGGGAGAGAATTATTTTATGACAAAAATTGTGAATTTTGACCAAGCTGAAAGAAATGCTAGAAAAAAAGATTTTGATTTGGAAAAGCTTCAGTACGCTTTAGATCATGGGGGGATTTCTCAAGATTTGATTGAAAATGCTATGGAATTATTAAGTAAAGCTACTGGAAAAGACCTTTACATAGGGACTAAACGCTCACCACAATCGAAAGTGAGGTTTGTTCAATTGATTCAAAGTAATTGGGATTATGCTCTTGAAAATAAATATTTTACTGATGAAGAAATGCTATTTTTATTAAGGATTCAAAGATTTTTAGGATTTAAAAGTAATTGTTTAGTAGACGATATTCTTTCAAAAAATCCTGTTCCTCTAAATCAAAGTCAATTAGCGGAACGACTTGGAACAAGCCGTTCTACGGTTAGTAGAATTGTTAAAGGATTAGTTGAAAAAGGGATTATTGTAAAAGGTGAAGGACACAAAAGGGAAAACGTTAATGTTCGTACATATGCTTTGTTCATCAATCCTAATCTTTTGTATTCAGGAGATAAAGACAATATCGAGGAAACTTTAAAAGCCTTATTTATCAATGCAAAAGCACTACTTAAAGACTTTCCAGTTCAACTATTTTAAGAGCCAAAATTGGCTCTTTTTTTTCGATTTTCTTTGTTATCAAATCTGATAACTAATGTTATCTAATCTGATAACAAAGAAAACCTCTAAAAACCCTTGATATAACAGTCTTTTTTAAACTCTATAAGGTTGTTACACTCTCACTCTCTATATAAGGGCTTTTCTCCATGCAAGGTACGGGTAGTATTTTTTGAGAAACCCACTCAAAAAATCTCCACCCTTTCCCCCTTGCATTCCGAAATTTTGGCGGTGCTGAACTGTCGCCAAGCCGACGTACCTAAAACGAGGATTTAAGGCAATCGGCTTGCTCGTGCCATTGTACCGCCAAAACCGCCAGTGCTACCGTTCATAATTTTTTTCTTTTGCCTTATGGATCTACGCAATAAGGGGCTAGCCCCTCTTGGCTCTCGCCAATTCACCCCAGCCTGCGCCTTCCACCCTAAAACAAGGGGGAAACCCAAAAAACCAACCCTTTGCCAGAAGCTCATAAATGCCCTCTGCAGCGTTTTTGGCGCTAGCAAGGCTTTTTAATATGGCTCATCTCTGGCGATGGCCAGAGGGGCCATACCTGGCATCTGTCAACGATACCGGACCGTCAGGGAGGATAAGGAGTTGACAGATACGCTGCACCAAGACCCTCTTGGTGTGTCAAAAGTGCACCTTTTGACCTGCCTACCGGCGAGGGAGCCCCTCAAGGATTGAGGGGTTGGGGAGTTCGATTAGGGGGTCTGGGGAAGAGTTCCCCAGCTGGGTTTGGGCAAGGCCCAAGGTCTTGTTTTTTGCCATGCAGGGCATGGCTCGGCGGAGCCGAAAAGCCTCGCAGAGCCCTATGTATTTTGTAACGTAGTGACAAAATACGTATAGGAAAATACGTATAGGGTTATGCTAATTGACAAACGTCGTCGCTTTGCTAGACTTGGTTTATCAATAATTTTGGGCGAAGTGGTGATATTTTATGTTGGCTTCTATCTCGTTTAATCAATCTCATAAAAGCAATATGGCACATAATAACCGAGAAAATATTCATGGGAATCCTGGCATTGATTCGTCCAGGCTAAACGAAAATATTTACTTTGTTCAAAGGGATATTCGAGACGTTTATCAAGAGGTATTCGGTGAAGCGGTCGAAGCCTACAATGCGAAGCAAAGTAGGAAAGACCGTAAGATTGAGGACTATTACGAGAAAATTCGAAAGGACAGTAAAACGCATGAACAAAGGGAGCTTATTGTTGCCATTGGAGAGGGGAAAGATGGCGAGGAATACCGGCCTTTGAAGAAAGCGGCACTAGTGCAGTATGCAGAGGAGTTTCAAGAAAGAAATCCCAATTTAGCAGTCTATAACATGGTCTTGTATGATGATGAAGCGAACCCCCATTTACATATCAATTACGTTCCGAATTTTGAGAGTAAGCGAGGGCTTACAAGGCGTGTCGGCCATGGATAAAGCTTTACAGCAACAAGGCATCAAGATAAGAAAAAACAAGAAAAAAACATAAATATTGCTTAATTTTTTTTAAAGAATACAATTTTTATTGAAAGCACTAAATATAAAAGGAGACATAAGCATATGAACTCAGAAAATAAAGTAGCAATAATAACAGGTTCAGCAGGTGGTTTAGGTAAAGCTATAGCTGAAAGATTAGCAAATGATGGTTTTAATATCGTTGTTCAAGACATCAATAATGATTTGTTACTAGAAACAGAAAAAGAATTCAAAGAAAAAGGATATAATGTAATATCTTTCAAAAGTGATGTTTCAAAACAAAAAGAACAAGAAGAACTAGTTAAATTTACTGTAAAAGAATTTAATAAATTAGATGTTTTTATTAATAATGCAGGTGTGGATGCTGTAACACCTTTCTTAGAAATAGACGAAAATCAACTTAATAAATTATTTAATATTAATGTATTTGGAACTGTTTATGGTACCCAAGCAGCTGCAAAACAATTTATAAAACAAAATACAAAAGGTAAAATAATAAACGCTTGTAGTATAGCAGGTCACGAATCTTACGAAATGCTAGGTACATATTCAGCTACTAAACACGCAGTTAGATCATACACTCAAGTTGCAGCTAAAGAATTAGCAAAGTATAAAATTAACGTTAATGCTTATTGTCCAGGAGTGGCAAAAACTAAAATGTGGGAAAGAATCGATGAAGAAATGGTTAAATATGATGAAAATTTAAATCCTGGAGATGCTTTTGAAAAATTTTCAAGTGCTATAAAATTAGGAAGATATCAAGAACCTAAAGATGTAGCAAATTTAGTATCATTCCTAGCTTCGGAAGATTCAGATTATATAACTGGTCAATCTATTTTAACAGATGGCGGATTAGTTTATAGATAAAAAATAAACAGTTTAATTAATTTGGTTTTTATTCCAATTTCCTTTTTGAATAGAAACTTTGAACCCTAAAAACCCAAAGCGTGTCAATCGTTCGGTTTAATAGCTAGCGCTATCCGAACGCTTGCGCTTTAAGTTTATTTTAGGGTTCTTTTCTTTTTCAAAAAGTTTTCTCGGCATAAAGTCGTCTAAATATTGGGGTAGCGTCAGGATTATGCGTAATAACAACGCTAAGGAAATAAACCTTGTTCCAATAGGGTTTAATCTATTGAGACTTAACCGATTTTGCGTCAAATAAAGCTTGCTAGTGTCTCGTATGACTTGTCTCAAAAGTCTTATCGTTGTTAAATCCTTCATTTTTAATGCTGAAAACAGCTAACCGTTGTAAATCCGCATTTTCGGGACGCTACCCCATATTATACACTTCATTTTAAAAATAAGGATTTAACGAAAATATAAAACACTAAAACAATAACAGCAAAATAAAAGCCAAGATACTGTTATTCACTTTACTTTATTGTAAGTTTTAGTTACGAAAATCATTAATATTGTTGTATAAGCAGTTGTTAAGATTAAACCTGCTATAGCACTAAAATACATAGTGTTAATCTTTTTTATAAATTTTATTTTCATACGAGAAATAAGTCCTTTGTCGTTTTAACGCTAGTATTTGTTTAAAACTTTTTCTTAATTCTTAAGAACTAAGAAAAAGACGAAATTCGACAATGTTTTTAATTTGATAAGGGATCAACGAACGATTATTTGATTTTGCTAGCAAGCAATTAGGGCTTTAGGAGCGCCTTAAGGCGGTTCTGTTGCCTTAAAGGCAACCAAAGGTCTTTTAAGTAAGGGGTAACATCTCACAACGGCGAGAAAGCCCCGTATGGTGTCTGTCAACGGTACCGGACCGCAGGGAGGATAAGGAGTTGACGGACTCACTGCACCAAGACCCTCTTGGTGTGTCAAAAGTGCACCTTTTGACCTGCCTACCGGCGAGGGAGCCCCTCAAGGATTGAGGGGTTGGGGAGTTCGATTAATGGGGTCTGGGGAAGAGTTCCCCAGTGGGTTTGGGCAAGGCCCAAGGTCTTGTTTTTTGCCATGCAGGGCATGGCTCGGCGGAGCCGAAAAGCCTCGCAGAGCCCTATGTATTTTGTAACGTAGTGACAAAATACGTATAGG